>NZ_CP092108.1 GCF_029016485.1 Vibrio sp. JC009
ATTTAAACGTTCGCTATTGCAGTAAAAGCAAAGGGCAATCAGCCCAAGCCAAAAACGAATACATCAACCGCAATGATAAATACTCAAAGCGGTTAGATGATTTACAGTTTTCAGGCTTTGGCAATATGCCAAAATTTGCAGAAAATAACCCGCAAAAATTTTGGCAAGCGTCCGATATTTACGAACGAGCAAATGCCCGTGTTTGTACGGAAATTGTGTTTGCTTTACCTAGAGAATTGAACCTAGAGCAACAGCAAGAATTAGTACAATCGTTCATCAATTCAACCGTAAATTCAGAACGCAATAAGTTGCCTTATTCGTTCGCCATTCACAACGACAAAGCAAATAATAATCCGCATTGCCATTTAATCTTTTCAGAACGCCAATTAGACGGAATTGAGCGTTCAGAAGAACAATTTTTTAAACGTGCAAATTCAAAAAATGCCGAATTAGGCGGAACGAAAAAAACCGCAGATTTTAGGGATAGAGATTTTATAAAAGCCGTTCGCAAAACGTGGAGCGAACAGGCAAATTTTGCCCTTGAAAAGCACGGACATACAGCACGCATTGACGAGCGTAGCTATCAAGAACAGGGCATTGATAAAGAGCCGAGAGCAAGGCTTGACCGTGTAACGTGGCAAGAATTGCAACGGCTAGAAGAAAATGCGGAGTTTTTTGCCGAAGTTATCGAGAGAAAGCAAAATCAAATTGAACAAGAGAAAGTGGAGATAACTAAAAACACACCTAAAAACACTTTAGAGCCATTTTCTCAAAAAGACGACATAAAACACGAGCAAATTAAAAAAGTCGCTGAAAATCGCAAAGAGAGCGTTTCTCAAGCTGAATTTGATCGGTTTCTTATCGAGAATTGGCTTGAGCCAAATCAGAAATTTATCAATGCGTGTGAAAAAAGGGCAAAAATGCGGAGCGAATGGGAGCAGTACGGCAAGGATTTAGAACGTATCAATAGCGATTACAAAGCCTTGAACGAGAAGAAACAGGGGCTTTTTGGTTTATGGGAAACCAAAGAGCAGAAACAGACAAAACAAGAACTTGAAAGCGAGTATTACCGTATAAAAGCCTTACGCAAGGAAAAAGCGGAAGAACACGATACTTACAACGACAAAATAAACCAATACGAAAAAGACACGATTGAACCACTACGCAAGCAAATAGAGCAGATGAAAGCCGATAATCCGCACCTAGAACAGCGTAATCATCAGCAACTAATGGCAATGAAGTTCAAAGGGTTAGAGCAATGGGCTAAAGATAAGTTACAGCGTGAACAGAGCCAAAAACGACAGATTTCACATAGTAAGGATAGTGATTTAAGTTTATAACTAACGCCCTTCGGTTGTTAGACTAAAAAAGCCATTGAAAGCAAGTTTCAACGGCTTTTTCAGTCCCGAATAAAACAAAACCGCCTTGTTAGGCGGTTATGTGATAAAATCTTCCTTGTGCTATCGGCAAACGGTGTAACGTGTCCTTAGCACGTTGCCCGATTGCCTTAGGCTTATAGCACTAAGGGGGTGATCTATGTGAACGCATTACAATACTTCGTAATGATACTACTGCTCACCGTAGTAGTTGCGGTATTAGGTTTTCGAGTTCTTACCATTCTCGACCTAATTACTTACATCTTGAATAGATTGTCCTAAGACAATCGGGAAGGGGGTAGTTGGTAGCTATCCCCGACCTTTTCCCATTGTATGCCCTATCTTCTGATTTTTCAAGGTTGCTCTCTCTTGTATTTCTCTTTGATTTTCACAATATCATCAATCAAATTTTTATAATCTAACTCATCGTGATGAGTGCTATAAATGTGTTCTCGTATGGCTTTGAGTAAGGGCCTGCCGTTCCGCGCCGCCACGGACGGCGAGAGCGTCAGCGGCAAGTTTACCGGAACCGTGCATCTATCGAGCGGCAAGTTCGCCGTGGTCGAGAAATCCCATGAGTTCACCCTTGTCCCGTGGCGGCCGATCATCGACCGCCAACTCGGCCGCGAGGTTATGGGCATCGTGCAGGGCGGGTCGGTGTCGTGGCAGTTAGGGCGGCAGAGGGGGCTGGAACGCTGAGTGCGCCCATGCCGCATTGCGAAGCAAAAGATAATCTGATAAAATGTAGCAATTCATATTCGTAAGCGTGGAGTAATCAGATGGGAAATTCCAAGTCAGCAGACAAGTAAGCCGCAACAACCAGTATTGTTGTTGCGGCGCTCTGTAAGGCTAGTCTCATCTGATTGCTGACGAGCAGACGTCGCCCGGTATTCCTTAATCTTAATCGAGGGTTGATTCGTCATGACTACCACACGCCCCGCGTGGGCCTATACGCTGCCGGCAGCACTGCTGCTGATGGCTCCTTTCGACATCCTCGCTTCACTGGCGATGGATATTTATCTTCCAGTCGTTCCGGCGATGCCGGGCGTCCTGAACACGACTCCATCCATAATCCAACTCACGTTGAGCCTCTACATGGTGATGCTCGGTGTGGGCCAAGTGATCTTTGGGCCACTCTCCGATCGCGTCGGGCGACGGCCGATCCTGCTTGTAGGCGCAACGGCTTTCGTTGCTGCGTCTCTGGGAGCGGCTTGGTCTTCAACTGCACCGGCCTTTGTCGCTTTCCGTCTACTTCAAGCAGTGGGCGCGTCGGCCATGATGGTGGCGACGTTCGCGACGGTTCGCGACGTATATGCCAATCGTCCCGAAGGTGCCGTCATCTACGGCCTTTTCAGTTCGATACTGGCGTTCGTGCCTGCGCTCGGCCCTATCGCCGGAGCATTGATCGGCGAGTTCTTGGGATGGCAGGCGATATTCATTACTTTGGCTATACTGGCGATGCTCGCACTCCTAAATGCGGGTTTCAGGTGGCACGAAACCCGCCCTCTGGATCAAGTCAAGACGCGCCGATCTGTCTTGCCGATCTTCGCGAGTCCGGCTTTTTGGGTTTACACTGTCGGCTTTAGCGCCGGTATAGGCACCTTCTTCGTCTTCTTCTCGACGGCTCCCCGTGTGCTCATAGGCCAAGCGGAATATTCCGAGATCGGATTCAGCTTTGCCTTCGCCACTGTCGCGCTTGTAATGATCGTGACAACCCGTTTCGCGAAGTCCTTTGTCGCCAGATGGGGCATCGCAGGATGCGTGGCGCGTGGGATGGCGTTGCTTGTTTGCGGAGCGGTCCTGTTGGGGATCGGCGAACTTTACGGCTCGCCGTCATTCCTCACCTTCATCCTACCGATGTGGGTTGTCGCGGTCGGTATTGTCTTCACGGTGTCCGTTACCGCGAACGGCGCTTTGGCAGAGTTCGACGACATCGCGGGATCAGCGGTCGCGTTCTACTTCTGCGTTCAAAGCCTGATAGTCAGCATTGTCGGGACATTGGCGGTGGCACTTTTAAACGGTGACACAGCGTGGCCCGTGATCTGTTACGCCACGACGATGGCGGTACTGGTTTCGTTGGGGCTGGTGCTCCTTCGGCTCCGTGGGGCTGCCACCGAGAAGTCGCCAGTCGTCTAACCGACGACTGGTAGCAGGCCCGCTCCGATGCGGCGCACTAACCATCGAAACCTCGTGAATGTCGGTATCCTGTCTGGCAGGATACCGCTCATTTCCCTTGTTCAGTTCATCGCCGTCGCCGAGCATCTGAATTTTCGGCATGCGGCCAAGGCACTTGGTATCAGCCAGGTGATCGTTGTCCGGTGTGCGCTCCTGATCGGCGTTCGGCGTCTCGCGGTCGCGGTAGCAGTGCTGCAACGCAGCCGCCACCGTGCCCATGCTGTTGAGCTTCTTCGCCCTCATGATCGCAAACGCCATCCGTCCCCCGGCGCAACTGTCACGCCCCCGGCGTAACTGTCACGCCCCTAAACCTGCAAACCCAGGAAGGGGGGGAGCTGGTGGGGTGTTGGAAAAATCCATCCATGATTATCCAAGAATAATCCACTAGGCGCGGTTAACAGCGCCCTAGTGGGGCACTGTTTGCCCTTGCTTAAAATGCCGGCCAGAGGCCGGATAACTTCTCTATCCGCTGCGCTAGGCTAGCCTACATAGAAACAGCTCATCATCATTCAAGGAATCTGAATCAGGGAATTTACGAGCTAAAAAACCTAGAACTTGGGCTATTACTTCGATTAGAACATCTTTTTCAATTATGGTTGCCATATACCACCTACTTAAATTTTAACTAACTCACACTCAACGATTTTATAGCCACGCTTTTTCAATTCATCTAAAAAGGTTTTCTTCGTGCCAAGTTTAGATTTATTACTAGCGTTAATGGCTAAAAATATCCAATAGAACAGCAAATCATCATTCGGTACATCTTCGATTTTTTGGTAAAAATCTTCCAAGATTTTTAAACAGTCTCTTGCCCATAAACCATAATCAGCAGAACTCATTTTAGGGTTTTCTCTGTCTAGTTTAACAAAACGTCCGTATCTATTCTTGTGTGGAAATCTAGGGCGTTTAGGCTCTTCTTCGGGGATTGCTTTTGATTTATCAAAAATCTTAAATTCAAGCTCGGAAATTGCCCGACCTGTTCGGATTGGTTTAACGCTCACGATCAAATTGGTTTTTGCGTTAATTTCTTTAACGGCTGGTGTTAAAACTCGTTGGCTGAAATTGTTATACCGATCATACATACCAACAACATCAAGTAAAATTTTTAACTCATCAAGCTTAATAGATACAAAGCCTTTAAACGCCCAACGACTTAAAATCTCATACATCTTTAACGAGTATTCGCTTTTTAATGCACCAAAAGTTTCAAGCAAAATAGATGTGTAATTATTTCTAATTTCTGCGAGATATGGCATTGCTTTCTCGTGAAATTCAATCATAAATCGCCCTTTTCCTTTCGTATAAGAGCGATCTGTTAAAAGGCTTATTTCGGAATAATCATAGCCTGATAGCGGTTCAACTTGAACCCAAATGTTACTTAGTCGTAATACCGCATTTTTCACATTGTCATAAGCATTTTTATGGTCTGAAATACCTGAATTACAATCCAAAAAATCTTGTACAGAAAATTCAAATCTTCGATTTTGTGAAAGTGATCTAGTAGGGTTCAACTTAGATATAGCAAGATTAACAATTCGAATTTCCATACCATTCAATTTTTTGAAAAATCCCGCATCAATCAGGTTATTGCTCTTTGTTGAAACGGGTTTTGAAGTGTTTTTTGACATAACTAAAAGCCTTTTACAGTAAACTGTAAGAACAATAACACACAAATAAAACTACATCAAATAAAAATGTAGTGAAAAACCCAGTTTTTGTAGTCTTTAACACAACCTTTCACCCAGTTTTTGTAGTTTTTATTTTTGTTTTACCCAGTTTTTGTAGTTTTTATTTTTTGAGAGCCTTGTCGCACAAGGCTTGAAAGGCTGTCTAAACAAGATATAAACAAGGTAAATAATAGAAACAAGATAAAAATAGAGCCTGTCGGCTCTTTTTGGGGCTTTCAGCCCTATTTTTTTGTTTTTCAGAAAGGAAAATGAAAACCCTTGCGAACGTTGCAATTTATTGCAATGCAAGCAAGGGTTTAGCAACCGTAGCCGTCAGGCGTAGGGCGGTAGGCTATAAAAGCCATTTGATTTTATCTTTAAACTTCCGCTTAAATGCTTTGAATGGGTGCTTTTTATCGTATTCAGCCATTCTTTTTTGCATTATCTCGTTTGCTTTATGATTTGCGTATTTTAAATAAGATTGCTCCATCTCTTTTAACATACTATCAATTCGCTTTTTATGTTGCCATTTCAGGTAAACATAAACACTTATAGCAATAAAAGATAATATCAAAACATTGTAAAAAATGATTGTTACTATTTCGCTCACAGTTATTTTTTACCTTTTGCAATTTCTTCATTGATAAATGCTCTCAATTCATCAAATTTTTTATCATCATTGATAAATTTTCGTAGCTGTTCAGCCGATACTAAAGGAAATTCGCCACGTTCAACAAAAGAATGTAAAGCGTAAGCACCTAGCAAAACTTTGTAATGTGTAGCTTTCTTACGCTTTTCTGCTTGTTCTTTTGACTTAATCGAACGAATTTTTGCCTTTATTTCGGCTTGCTTCTTTAATAATTCCGCTTGTTGTTGTTCTAGTTTGCTTAATCTTTCGCTTGTCATAATAGCCCCTATTGAGTGGTTGAAATTGTTGCTATTTTAATCAAGTGGTGCTATTGTTTCAAGCGTTCTGTTCATTACGTTATTTTAACGTAATGCCCACTTATCAGTTTCTCTGCGAGAAACTGGTGGGCAAGCGTTCCGCTTGACCGTTTCGCAAGGCTCAACATTATGGCAATCTATC